>NZ_JAVRHN010000039.1:0-556 GCF_031846645.1 Autumnicola psychrophila | reverse complement strand
GCTGGGAAAATTAAAAGTACTGTTCAGCATTAGGGCACGCTATGTAAAAATTGCTACGCAGTTAAAAAATGGGCTCAAAGCATGTGAAATATTACACAAAACAACGCCTATTAAAAAGGAACTGGAAGAACAGAAGAAACTAATTGATATCTTGGATAAAAAAATAGCTGCCATTGAACAGAGAATGTTCAGTGAAATCCAGACAGAGTCCAAGCTGCTAAAAACTTTCAGCAAAATAACCCAGGTTGTAGGTGTGGGGCCTATAACAGCGCTTAAGTGCATCATAGAGACAGATAACTTTACCAGTTTTAGCGATCCCAGAAAGTTCAACTGTCACTGTGGCCTGGCACCATTTCCATACAGATCCGGGAGCAGTATTCGAGGGAGAACAAAAACCAGCAAACTGAGGGATAAAGAATTAAAAGCGATTCTATTTAAAGCTGCTGGATCAGCAATACAGCACGATCATCAGTTGAAAGCGTACTATAAAAGGAAAATCAGTGAAGGCAAAAATAAACTTTCTGTTCTGAATGCTGTGGCTAATAAAATCGTGTTG
>NZ_JAVRHN010000038.1:0-563 GCF_031846645.1 Autumnicola psychrophila | reverse complement strand
GTTTTCCCGGGGAGTGTGAAAGGCACAAGCTTATGGGTATTGCTTGCTCCGTAATGAGCAATACGAAGTGCGTCGGCTGAATCCGTCTTTCCCCGCACTATCCCCATGGAACGCTTTACTTCCATCGGGTTTAGCAGGAAGTAAGGAATATTTTCCTTTTCCAAGTAAAAGCAGGCAAGGCTCCCGAAGTGACCCGTGTGCTCCAGGCATACCCACAGCTGATAATAGTTGCTGTATTCTTTTAGGGATTTGATCAATTCCTTTAGTCCCTTTTCGTCATTGAGGCATTTTTTATCCCTGAACACTTCCCGATTGTCCTGATCAACAGCCGCGTAATCCAAAACATCCTTGGAAACATCGATTCCGATAAACAAATTTTCCATAACTTTATCTTTAAGATTATACAAAACCTGAAGTGACCAGAAGGGTTCAAACTAACGCTATTAATAAGTCTGAAAACTTAGCATTCTAAATGGTTCTAGAACCCGAAAGAAGGTGGGGACTGATGCTCAGCATAAGCCAAAAGCTTAAGAGTCGAAATAGTTCACCCCATCTTCTCTGGT
>NZ_JAVRHN010000037.1:0-564 GCF_031846645.1 Autumnicola psychrophila | reverse complement strand
CGCTGATAAAGCCACCTTCCCTTGGAAAAAGGGAAGGTGCGTTCGTGGAAATGTCCGGTGTCTAAAAAACATTTCTTTAGGTTCTTAAGGCCGATGTTCTAAAATGGCAATTATCGTTCTTGAAAATACGTGGTAAGGAAATATCTACTGTTGAAATCTGCTTTTATAAAAGATCTGTAATCAGGATTGGAATTTCTGCTTGTCATCATGTTTTTTTACCCTTCCGTCTTTATCAACTCTGGCTGATAAAGCCACCTTCCCTTGGAAAAAGGAAAGGAGCCAATTGTGGAAATCATTCTGGGCTTTGAGAACCTCTTATAATATTCTAAGAAGTACCTCGAAAATGGCAATTATCGTTCTCGAAAATACGTGGTCAGAAAATATCTACTGTTGGAATCTGCTTTTATAGAAGATCTGTAATCAGGATTGGAATATCTGCTTGTCATCATGTTTTTTACCCTTCCGTCTTTATCAGCTCTCGCTGATAAAGCCACCTTCCCTTGAAAAAAGGGAAGGAGCTAATCTTGCAAAGGAACGTGTTTGCAAAAATGTACACTCATGATT
>NZ_JAVRHN010000036.1:0-638 GCF_031846645.1 Autumnicola psychrophila | reverse complement strand
AAGTGACTGCAACTGTAAGTCAGGACAACTATAATGATAAAGTACTGACTGCCGAGCTTGTGATCGAAAAGGCAGAAGCAGTAATCACTGCCGATGCTGTTCAGACTTTCACTTATGACGGAACTGTTAAGAATGTTGCTGCAAGTCTGAACCATTCTGAAACTACGTTGACTTATGCTCCGGCACAAGGATACACCAATGCAAAAAGTTACCCTGTAACAATTTCTTCCGAAGAAACTGACAATTATTTGTCCGCTTCAAAAGAAGTGTCTTTGGTGATCGAAAAAGCCGAAATTGAAGGAGTGGCTTTTGAAGGTGGCACTTTCACTTATGATGGTGAAGCTCATAGCATAGCCGTAACCGGACTTCCTGAGGGAGCCACAGTGAAGTATGGGAATAATGGACAAATCAACGCCGGCACTTATAAAGTGACTGCAACTGTAAGTCAGGACAACTATAATGATAAAGTACTGACTGCAGAGCTTGTGATCAAAAAGGCAGAAGCGGTAATTACTGCAGATGCTGTTCAGACTTTCACTTATGATGGGACTGTTAAGAATGTTGCTGCAAGTCTGAAGCATTCAGAAACTGCATTGATTTATGCTCCGGCAAAAGGTTACACCAATGCCGGAACTTAT
>NZ_JAVRHN010000035.1:0-683 GCF_031846645.1 Autumnicola psychrophila | reverse complement strand
TGGTCGAGTCAAGGAAATCACCTTAGATATGGCCAATTCTATGAAAACTATTGCCAGGAAATGCTTCCCTAAGGCCATACAGGTTACAGATCGCTTTCACGTACAAAAACTTACTTTAGAAGCGCTGCAGGATATTAGGATCAAGCACCGATGGGAGGCTATAGATATGGAAAATGAACAGATTAAACAGGTAAGATTAAAGCAAAAGGAATTTAATCCTGAAATCTTTGAAAATGGAGACAGCAGAAAACAACTATTAGCACGTTCCCGTTACCTGCTCTATAAAGCTCCTTCCAACTGGACAGAGAATCAATACCAACGTAGTAAAATACTCTTCGAGCAATATCCGGATATAAAGCTAGCTTTTAACCTCACACAAAGACTTAGAGATATATTTAATAAAGTAAAATCAGTGGAAGTAGCCTATACAAAACTCGCCCACTGGTACAAAGATGTAGAGGAGACGGGATTTAAGGTCTTCAATACCATTGCCAACACCATAACACTGAATTACAGGTCCATACTCAATTACTTCATCAACAGGAGTACAAACGCATCAGCAGAATCATTCAATGCAAAAATAAAAGCATTTAGAGCCCAATTTAGAGGTGTAAAAAATGTGGAATTCTTCCTCTATAGATTAACCACAATTTTTGCATAAACACAACAATTAGGCTTGATCC
>NZ_JAVRHN010000034.1:0-690 GCF_031846645.1 Autumnicola psychrophila | reverse complement strand
ATTTTCTTTTAAAGCCATTTTTAGTGCTTTTACATTAGCTGTTCCCCGCATGTTATCTGATACCTGGTAACCTACTATTCTCTTGGTATAAACATCAATTATAAAGACCACATAATAAAATTTATCACCAATCCTGTAGTAGGTAATATCTGATTGCCATACCACCGAAGGGGCATTGATCTTCATTCCTTTAATGGCATTTGGATAGTAGATTTTTCCTGCAATCGTGGTACGCCTGTAATTTTTCTTTCTTTTCAAACGGTAGCCCAGTTGCATAAAAGTAGCAACAAAACGATCTCTTCCAATAAAATCTGGTTTTAAAATACTATACATTTTCTCCACCCCACAACCAGGATGAACTCTTCGAAGGTCATCTGCTTCAGACATTAACTGCATCAACCGATTATCAAAAGCAGCTTGCCTTCGGGCATACTGGTGTACTGCTTGTTTGCTGATCCCGACACTTTCGTAGAGCTGGTTCATAGAATAACTTATTTTTTCTTTGTTTTCCCTGAACCAGTTGATTGTGGGGTGCTGTAGTTTTTTTTAATGTCGATATCAAGCTCAGTCTTAGCCAATTCGATCATTTTCTCGAAATAATCTACCTGGATCTGTTTACGGCCCAAAGCCGCTTCCAGCTCCTGGATCCTGGCTTCCATTTCTTTCATCTTTTTCTGACTGCTATCTTTC
>NZ_JAVRHN010000033.1:0-757 GCF_031846645.1 Autumnicola psychrophila | reverse complement strand
TCCATCTTTTTTTATCTTTTCTTTAAGAACCTGGCCTAATTCATTGAAAACTGCTGTTTTATGGCTGAAAGTTTTTTTTGCTTAAAATTGAAAGCTCCGGGCTTATCCCTAAGAAATGGTTTAAATTTGGCAATTATCGGCTCCTCGTTAATATCACAGGTCCATTATACTCCAATGACTTCTTTCTTTTTTGCTTGCATTCCTCTCCTTTCAGTTGTCGGATGCAGAAAAAGAAACAAAAAAGTCTAGGCTCACGAAACTTTATCTAAATTTATCGTTCAATTCCTAAATTTTAGGAACTCGCCACTAATTTAAGATGAAGCTTAATGATTCGTTTGGCTCAAACAGCCTAAAATTTTACGGAATCTTCACTTCAAATTTTACGATAAACTTTCGATAGGTCGAAAAGAATAGTTAACTCATATTCGGTTTTAAGTCTGTAATAACAATAATGCCTTATTCTTCAGTGGTCTGAATTTGGAAACTATCGGCCTTCTCCTTAATATAAGTAGCAAAAGCTAATCTTTAAAAATTAGGTTTCTATTTTTAAAATAGTGGTTTTTACCCTTCCGTCTTTATCTGCTATCGCCGATAAAGCCACCTTCCCTTGTAAAAAGGGAAGGAACTATATGCGTGGAAAAGATCATGCCTTCAAAATGGCAATTATCAACCTTCTTGTTATACAGAAGTCGGTTTTTTAGTTTGGAGAAAGATAAACTGGTGAAATGGGCGCTGATTGGAAGTTAGATTTTTAGGA
>NZ_JAVRHN010000032.1:0-759 GCF_031846645.1 Autumnicola psychrophila | reverse complement strand
GTGGTAAGAAGCTCCAGCGCCAGTATAAAGATCATCTTAGCGATTTTAAAGAGTGGGATCAAAAACCTCATTCCAAAGAATGGCTCATCTTCCCTGAGAACATCAGTTCAAAGCTCTCTATAGATGAGACAGCACTCTCCAAAGGAGAGTTGTATACCATCATTACCAATAAAAAAGCTAAGGGTAGAAAAGGCAGTATTGTAGCTATTTTCTCAGGAACCAAGGTAGAACCTATTATAGAGCAGCTTCTTAGAATACCAACTTCAAAACGAGCACGAGTCAAGGAAATCACCTTAGATATGGCCAATTCAATGAAAATCATTGCCAGGAAATGTTTCCCTAAGGCCATACAGGTCACCGACCGCTTCCATGTGCAGAAACTCACCTTAGAAGGATATTAGGATCAAGCACCGATGGGAGGCTATAGATATGGAAAATGAACAGATTAAACAGGCAAGATTAAAGCAAAAGGAATTTAATCCCGAAATCTTTGAAAATGGAGACAGCAGAAAACAACTATTAGCACGTTCCCGTTACCTGCTCTATAAAGCTCCTTCCAACTGGACAGAGAATCAATACCAACGTAGTAAAATCCTCTTCGAGCAATAACCGGATATAAAGCTAGCTTTTAACCTCACACAAAGACTTAGAGATATATTTAATAAAGCAAAATCAGTGGAAGTAGCCTATACAAAACTCGCCCACTGGTACAAAGATGTAGAGGAGACGGGATTTAAGACCTTCAATACCATTGCCAAC
>NZ_JAVRHN010000031.1:0-901 GCF_031846645.1 Autumnicola psychrophila | reverse complement strand
CATTAGTTTTTTACTATGGATACTTTTAATTTAAGATCAGTTTAATTTTTTAATAGTTTTCCAAACCAATTTAAATCGTGCTTATATGTATGATTGGTATTCTTATAGGTTCTAAAAATATATTCGACGGAAGTAGAATTAATTATTTCTAAAATTGAATCTATTGATTTATTTGGAATATCCTTATCTGCAATTAAATTTATTGACATTAAACCTTTTCCATGATCTTTATAAATATTTCTAATTGAATCTACTTCATATTTGAGATTAGATAAATTATTGGAATAGTCAGTTTTCACAATCAAGTTGTTATCTCTATATCCAGCATATATTAAAAATCTTTCTAATGTTACGGTGGCAACCATTAAACTATCCGTAGTATTTGGTAAATCAATATTTAATTCAATTTTTTTCTGAAAATAATTGAACGCATCATCTGCTTTTTTATACTCTGAAATTAATGAGTTATCTATTCTATCTAATTCCAAGTTATTGGAATCTATCTCATAATTAAATTTGATTTCTTTCAGCGTGGTTGGACCATGCATATTATAAAATAGAATTCTATTATTGTTAAGTAATTTCCATTCTGCTGCATAATTTCCCGAATCATCTGTTATATAGAGTGTATCTTCTAAAAAAGTTACTTCTATAATCTCTCCGTATGCCTCTTGTGCATACCAAGTACCCAAAAACTTTTTTTCTTCTTTATTATTTTGACAAGAATTAAAAAAAATAAGAATAAATATGAAGGCGATTTTTCTCATAAAAATTAATGCCAACGGTCTCGGTTATCGCGAGTTGCGGGAGTAGGGACGCGGACTTGTCGGATTAATTGTTTTCTTTCCTGGTTTCTAAAATTATACTTTTTAGGCAATACCCGTTATTTGCGATTAACCGA
>NZ_JAVRHN010000030.1:0-939 GCF_031846645.1 Autumnicola psychrophila | reverse complement strand
CTGCAAGCCTGAACCATTCAGAAACTGCATTCACTTATGCTCCGCAGCAAGGATATACCAATGCAGGGACTTACCCGGTAATCATCTCTGCTGAAGCAACCAGTAATTACGAAGCCGCTTCAGAACAAGCGAATTTGGTGATTGAAAATGCTGAGATCACAGGAGTAACTTTTGAAGGTGACACGTTTACTTATGATGGTACTTCGCACAGTATTGCTGTCAGGGGACTTCCAGAAGGCGCCACCGTAAAATATGCCGATAATGGGCAAATTAACGCAGGAACTTATAAAGTAACTGCAACAGTTAGCCAGGACAACTATAATGATAAAATCCTGACTGCTGATCTTGTAATCGAAAAAGCTGAAGCTATAATCACTGCCGATGCTGTTCAGACTTTCACTTATGACGGAACTGTTAAAAATGTTGCTGCAAGTTTAAACCATTCAGGAACTACGTTGACTTATTCTCCGGCACAAGGATACACCAATACAAAAACTTACCCTGTTACCATCTCTGCTGAAGGGACTGATAACTACGAGACTGCTTCAAAAGAAGTGTCTTTGGTGATCGAAAAAGCCGAAATTGAAGGAGTGGCTTTTGAAGGAGCTACTTTCACTTATGATGGTGAAGCTCATAGCATAGCCGTAACCGGACTTCCTGAGGGAGCCACAGTAAAGTATGGGAATAATGGACAAATTAATGCAGGAACTTATAAAGTGACTGCAACTGTAAGTCAGGACAACTATAATGATAAAGTACTGACTGCTAATCTTGTGATCAAAAAAGCCGAAGCAGTAATTACTGCAGATGCTGTTCAGACCTTTACTTATGATGGGACTGTTAAGAATGTTGCTGCAAGTCTGAACCATTCTGAAACTACGTTGACTTATGCTCCGGCACAAGGATACACCAATGCAAAAACTTACCCTGTTACTATTT